>NZ_CP034119.1 GCF_003856495.1 Staphylospora marina
TGGCCGTTTTCACGCCGCGGTTCTTCCGGTTCACGCCGCTGTTCAGCAGGTGCTGGTGGATCACTTGTGCTGCCTGCTTGCCTTTGGCGCTTCCCGGATAGTGGAATGTTTCGATGCCTTCCCCGCCGCCGGCATTGTAGTGACAGGACACGTACAGATGAGCACCGGCGCTGTTTGCCCGGTTCGTGCGGGTCGCAAGCGGGGTGTCATCGTCCGTCGGAGCCACCAGAAGCGTCCGGAAGCCGCACCGTTTCAGTTCTTGGTCCAGAAGAGCCACTACCGCCCGGTTGAATTCGTTCTCCCGGATCACCCGTCCGCCCAGTTGCGGGATCGGCGGGGTTCGTTTCCCGGCTGTCTGCATGCCATGTCCGTCATCGAGCGCGATCAGGTACGTCATCAGTGGTCACTCTCCTTCCTTTTGTTGCGGGTTTTATCTTTCAGTGCCTCAACCGCTTCTCGAATGCCGTCCGGCAGCGGAATGCCGATCCGGCCGGCGTTTTCCAAGATGGAAAGGCACTCGTTCGTCAAATAAAAAGCGACGACCCCGTCTCGAAAGAGGTCGCCGCCGCCGAATACCTGATCGGCAAGGTGAGCAACGGCAACGACCGAAAAGATCATCACTTTCCGGGCGATACCTGCAAGGCCCACGCGACTGTTCAGTTTCTTCTCAACGCTCGCCGCGATCAGACCGGAAATATAATCTAAGGTGACGACGGCAACCAAAGCCTGCAGCGCCATCGACCAACCTCCCCATAAAAATGCAGCGACCGCTCCCCCGATCGCTGCCACTGATTTGAGCGCGAACTCCATACATCTTCCCCCTTGAGTTGACTGAGATTCATTGGCCTGCAAGATGCAAATAGTGGAACGGGTTTGCCGTGAACTTGTCAAATTGGCCTGCCACCGAGTGATAGCCGACCGCATACGCTCCAAGGCTCGGCGCCCACGCGGAATAACACCGGCAGGCGTTCAGGACTTTTTGTTTGATCGTGTCGTTCGTCGGGGTGTCCTTCCAGCCACCGCCGGGAATCGGAGCACCACGCGATTCAAGGTCATTTCTGGTGGCCATCGAGATGATGAACCGGACGTGGTACTGAATCCGCCCCGCGTTGTATAGGTCGAGGAGCGCCTGTCCGGCTGCCGCATGTTCCGGATGGATGTCGTGATAGCTCAACGTGTAATGGTCAGCATCCGGAAACATGTTGATATACTTCTCAATCACTCCCCGGGCTTCGGAATACGTGACGTTCTCCCCGTTGGTTGATCCGGGATTGTCCAGGTATTCGATATGTCGCCACTCCGGCAAAACCCCCAGCTGACCACAGGCATGATGAAATTCCCGAACCCGCGCTTCCGCCAAGGTGTCCTTGGTCAGCGGTTCATAGCCCTCGGCGGCCGGGTTGTGAGTGGCTTTCCAATAGCCGGAATATGCGGCCCCATTGATTGCATTCAGCGCGGCTGTAACGCGCCCATGGGTGAGCAGAACGACGTGAGTCGGTCGTCCTGCCGCCACATGCTCGGCGATGGTGATTCCCATGTTCAGGGTTTCGTCGTCGGGGTGAGGAGCGTAGAAGATTACCGGTCTCATCTCTTTATCCTCCTTGGTTCATGGACTCGTTCAGAAGCATTTGAACATCCTGGCGGAGCGTCCCCACATCTGGGACGTCATCCAGCGTCTTCAACCCAACCAAAATCAGCCGGGCATATGACGGTGCCAGCGGGTGCATCAGATCAACCCCTTTGACACGAGCGTTTCAAACAAAAAGACCAGGGTGGCATCCTGGTCAATTTGTTGTTGAGTAAAGTTTTTCAAGGTCACCGCTGCCTTCTGATCGGCGGCGAGAATTTCCGGAGTGACGTCGCCGCCCTCAACCAGCGGAACATCGTTGGGGACGACCACGTAATTGCCGCGACGGGCATAAAAAAAACACGGCTCCTTCTTTGAGTTGTTGAACCATATTTCCGCGCCTTTCTGTTCAATGTCCGACACGCCATTATGGACACGGACAAATTTGTTTGTGGTCGGGTCATAAGCTCCGATGTTCAACGGATCACCCCCGTCATCAGGTGTATGTCACCGTGAGCGTTGCGGTTTTACTGAACGCTCCGTAATACGTGTTCGACGAGTTGGAGATGTACAGCCCAATCCCCTTCGCCTGACCGCTGGAAAAAGCGCTGTGGAAGCTGGACGGGAGAACGATTTCCCGGGTTTGACCTTGACTGAAAGTAGCGGTCACATAGTCCCCCGAAACGGGCGGCTGCCCACTTGGAAAAGAAGTGTGACTGTGCCACCTGATGTACGCTGTCATACTTCCGTAGCCGCTCCCGGAAAGCCTGGTCAGTTTTAGAACCATCTTCTGGATCGTCTTTCCGGTCAGTGTGCTACTCATGCTGGACGGGAACAGCCAGATCCCGGTGTGGATTCCATACCCGTCCCACTGCCCTTGACGAACCGTTCCGTCATTCCGCCATGAGTTGTATCTTGTTCGCCAACTATTCCCATTTGTGCTGGTCCAACTGGTGGTTGTCGGCGGCGTGGGGGCCGTCTGGCTGGTTCCACTGTCCACGGCAGGGGTTCCCTGGTAAATGATTTCACCCCCGAGGATGGCTTCCCAGTCGAGCGCACAGTCCGGAATCTTTCCGGCGATCCCAATGCGCCCGCCGTATTCGGCGCGCAGGCCGATCGGAGCACCGGAACCCTTGACATCCTTGACGATGGTGGTGGCCCCATAGCTGCTCCGGATCAGGCATGTGACGGCGTTATACACTTCGCACGTGTCCATGAACAAGAAGCTTGAATCGTAGGCCTGCACAACAGCCGTCGTTCCGCCAGTTCCGCTTTTTCCCCGGATGATGCAGTTGTTCAGGTATGCGTAATCCGTCTGATACACCTGGACTACGCCCTTGGTTTCCCCAGACCGATAGTTCATCGTGGCGTTCAGGATATCTACCCTAGCTTTCACGGACCGGATGGTGATCGTTCCCGTGTACGTGGCTCCACCAAAATCGATGGTCAGCCTGCCGTTCCCGAGGAATCCCATGATGTCGATGTCCTCGGTGAGGTTCCCCAACACGTTGATCACGATGGTTCCGTCGAAGACACGGGCGATCCGGTCAACGGCCCCGCGCACGGATCGGAGCGGAGTGCCCGTTGTCAGGCCGTCGTTGTCGTCATCTCCGGTGGACGGGTTGACGTAGTAAGTGATTGTCGCATCGGTGGACAGCTTGACCACCGTGGGGGCGTCCACATCGCCGGCGACCAGCTTCTTGACGGTCGTCTGTTGGGCATCGGCGATGAATATGGGCTCTTCGTTTGCGTCCAAGATTTGAATTTTCCCGAGCCGGTTTCCTGAGTCGCCCAGGCGGAACTCTTGCCCGGGAGCTCCTTTCACCCCCGGCCCGCCGATGGTCAGGTTATAGAAATGGTACCAAGCTCCACTGGGCGAAGAGGTCCCCGTTACCTTGAAAGTCCCGGAATCATAAGGGAATTCAACACCGGAAACGGTCCTCCAAGTATTCCCCGAGAAGTTCCCCCAGAGCTTATAGACCCCGACATCCTTCCTCAAAAGGAATCCCAGCGGTAGCCGGTTTTCGCCGGCGGAAAGATTGTTGAACCATTTTTGCTCTATGACGGTATCATCCGGCCCGCGCAACTCGATGTTTGCGGACTGTCCGGATGTTTGGCAGAACACGGATACGGACCAGAGATGGATGTTTTCGGTGACTTCGATGGTCAGGGAGTTGCCCGCGTTCCAGTAATCCCCGTCATTGCTCAAGGGTTTGGGACTGTCCGCGATGACATGAAGTCCCGTTCCGGCAGAGCGTTTGGCCTCATCCTGGTTTCGTTCCAACTGTGAACGGAGCTCCCGAAGATATTCCGTATTTCTCAAGGTGACCGGACGGTAATCCCCCAAAATCACTTGGTTTTTGCTCGGATCCGTCAGGGAAAAGCGGGTTTCCACGATTCGGGCTTCCAGGATCAGCTCCGGCCGGAAGGTGGTGTCTTTGACAATAACGGTGTCATACAGCCGAACATCTTCCTCCGGCAAGAGCGCAACGTCCACCTCATACGAAAGCTGAGGCCGGTTCCGTTTTTTCAGCTCCTCCAGAGTGTTGTTGAACAGTTCCACCTGGTTGGTCGCTGAGTCGTCCTTGAAAACCCCGAAGATGTGTTTTCCGTTCTTGGACCACCTCTGGAGAGCGTCCTTGTCCCCTACCCATTTCGCCCCAGACGGTTTCTCGTAAGGATCGGACAGCGTTGGATTGTACGTTTCAAACGTCATCAGGTTCCCATCGGAATCTTTCGGCCCGATGCCATACAGGGCTGTCACCAGTTGTGTGTAGTCCTCTTTCCGTTTGGCTCCCTTCAGGTTCAGACCGTAGACAAACGGTTTGTTGAGCGCCCGCCCCCGCTGAAGGCGAGCATGAACCAGCCGACGGGTGATCGTGAGCCCGTTGAACTCCACCACAAACTCGATCTCCGCCCCAAACTTGTCCATTACCTGGTGAAGCGCATCCAGGGAGGTGGCCACATCTTCGAACACGATATCTTGCGATCCGGCCAGTTCTACCTCTCCGGCCTCCCAGTCAGTTCCCTGCAGCAGGTAATTGATCGCCTGCGGCAAGGTGTAACTCGGAAGGGAAGCCGGCAGAATGATGTTGCTGACCAAATCGCCCACAGCGGCGTTCTCGCAGATTACCCGCTTGGTGTATTGACCTTCGGAGTGTTCGTCCTCCGTGCTGATGATCCGAAACAGGTTGTAAACCCCAGGCCTCACCGGATAGACGATTAGGTTTCCGACCACCAGATGTTGAGACGTCGGATGGTCCCCCGGAACTGAAAACTCGAAGGTCAGATACGCATATTCAATCCGTTCCGTCCGGACATCTTCAAAAAACGGACACCCATCAGGGAGAGAGGGGTTCAGGACGGCCACCGCCCGTTCAAACTGATCCAAAACAAAGAGGTTCATTACAGCCACCTCTCCCGGAATTCAATAAAGGAGTCGGAAATGACATCGTTGGGATGGACGGAGATCTCATTCAGCCCCTTTCGGAGCCGGATGAACGTACTGGCCGGATCCATCTGGTGATAAAAGGTTTCCTGATAGCCGTTACTGGTCTTGATGATCTCACCAGTTGAGCAATCGATGTCCAGAATGTCCCCGGCTTCGAAGATATACGGAACCTCAGACGAGAGGAGCGTCCGTTCGTTCCAGACGCCGATATGATCCAGATAAACCGTGGAAATCGTCGGGAGGCTGGCCGATTGACCAAAATGGACTTGGATTTTTGCAAGCTTTTGATTGTATTGGTTGGTTGTGTCAATGAAGCTTTTGGAATAGGTGCTGTAGAGATTGCCGTTCTGATCCCGCCGAGAAGCGGAAAACTCCCACCGATTCCCGATCCGAGTCAGCCTCATAGGGCCATTGAACTGCCGCCAGTGTCCCGCCGGCCCGGAATAGTTCACGAAAAACTTTCCGGTTGCCGCATTCCCCGCCCGGGCCTCCATCACCGGACTGTCGACTTTCCCAGATGAATCCTTGATGGCCATCTTGCCGATGATGTTGTTGTTGATGTCCAGGAGGTAGAGTTCCAACCTTCCGACTTGATACGGATATCCGGCCTTGAAGCCGACTTCGATCTGGATGGTGAAGTCTTGGATTTGCTGCCCCAAGTCCCGGATGCCGGCAGGTCCGTGCCAGCCAGTTCCCGCTCCGTAATCACCCGCACGGATGGCGGTTCCGGTGGAAATCAAGCTCCCCGTGATCACCCCGCCGTCCACCGAAACCCCGGAAGTATAAGAGGCCACGCTGGAACAGTCGTCGTCCAAAACCTTCGTCCGTTTGGTGGTAGGCGTTTCGCTATCCACCTGTGCCGGGCGTCCAAAGTACAGGAAATCATCCCCGCAGAAGATCGCAAATTCCGTGGTGCTTCCGGTGAATTCGAAGTGGAGCCGGGGAAATGCCTCCGCCCCGCCGCTGTTCAAGACTTCCAGCGGCTCGGGATCGCTGGGCGTGAAGGCGTACAGCTGCACCTCGTCGCTGTATGCGTGCGGGTCGTTGCAGACAAAGATGATGTCCGCTCGGCCCGTGTTCTCAAACTCCTCAAGGTTGGTTTCTTCCGAGACCTTTGCCAGATAGTACTTGTCGGGTTCATGCGGCAGAATCAAAGGTTTCGGCTCGTCGGTGGAGAGCCAGTCAGCCAGCTCCCGGATCTTCGCCGGCAGATCCTGGCGCGACTCCGCCACAAGAAAGACGGGGATTTCAATCACCCGATCTCCCAGCGTCTGGCCAAAATAAAAACTCCCTGCCCTTCCCGGAACCGTTGAGGTGTTCAGGGAAATGGGCGGGAGTATTGACATTCGAGGCCGCCCCGTCAAAACAAAAGACGGGATTTCAACCCCATTAAACTTGAGCCGACCCAAACCGGACCACCCCTTTCGCGCGGTCGAGCAGAACGTTGGTCTGGTTCAACACCTGAGCCACTTCCTGCGCCAGTTCTTGCATGTCCGACCGGTTCCGGAACACCACCGACCGGTTGAATTGGAGCGTAACATTGACAGGCGTCGTGATTTGTTGGGGCTGAGACGTTCGGTTAGAAGGCACTGACGCCTGCGGAATGGCTGCTTGTGCCATCTCTTCGCTCATTCTTTGGAGCTGGTCCAGCCGCTTGCGGATCCCGATTTCAAACCCGCGAACCGTGTCCTCCCCCATCTCCATCATCACTTTTGACGGGGAAGCAATCCCGAGAGCATCCTTGATTCTCCTCTTGATGCCGTCCGCGATTTCCTGCGCCTTCTGGAGCACCTTGTTTTTCAGGGATGCGAGCCCGTTGAGCAGCCCTTGAATGATGTTTCTCCCAATCTGGGTCAGGTTGATGTTCCGGAGAAAGTTGAGGGCCTTGTTCATGATCTCCCGGATCTTGTTCTCCGCTTCCTGCATTTTCTGCCGGACGGTTTCCTTGAGCCCTTCCCATTTTTCGCGGGCGCTCGTTTTCATTTCCTCCCATTTCTTGGCCAGCGTGCTCTTGATTTTGCCCCAGATTTCAGCGGCTTTCGCTTTGATGGTGTCCCAGTTTTTGTAGAGGAGAACCCCAATTGCGATCAAGGCGACGATCACTCCGATAACAATGAGGACGGGGCCAGCGATCGCCCCGAAGCTCACCCCCAAAACCCCGGCAAGCCCCGCAATCGCGGTGATGATGGGGGAAAGCGCCAGGAAGATCCCGAGCAAAATGCCGAGCCCGGTTACAACAGCCGCAATGGTGGCAGCCAGTTTTGGGTTTTCCTTGATCCATTTCGCCACCTCGCTCACAAAGTTCGCGATTTCCGAGAGAAGCGGCCCCATGGCCTCTTTCAAGTCGGACATCGCTTGTTTGAGTTGCACCATCGGATCCTGATCCAACCGGGCAACCGAGTCGTTCAGTTGGTCCTGGTTGGCTTTCAGGTCTACCACCTGATCTTTGGCCCCGAGGATGGTGTCAATGATGGCGGTGCCTTGATCTTCCCACATGGTTCCATAGATCGCAACGCCTACAGCGTTCTGTTTGGTCTCATCCTTGATGTTTCCGAGAGCCGTCGCCACCTCTTGCATCGCCCGTTTCCCGGCGTCTCCTCCGGCGGCAACCGCCCGGCCCCATTGTTGGAGTTGCTGGGCCGAAATATTAGTCCCCTCCAGCAGCTCTTCCATTGCCTTCGGGACTTCTTCACCGAACTCAGCCAGACGGATCCGTCCTTCTTTCAGGCCATCCAGCAGATTGTCAATGTTCCATGTGCCGGTGTCAATGCCGGCGGCGAAAATGGCTTGGATTTCTTTAGCGTCGTATCCGGCGATGCGGAGCTGTGTTCCGTATTCACTGATAATGTCCAGCTGCTCCGGCGGGAAGCCGATTTTCAGCAAGGCATTGACCAGTCCAAGGGCTTCGTCATTGGAGATCCCGAAGGACTTGGAAATCTCGTTTGTTTCCTGAATCAGTTCGGAAAAATCGATCCCATAATACGCCCGCGCAATGGCCGCCGCTCCTTTGACGATCCGGGCGTTGGCTTCATCGCTGGCATCGGCGTTCAGAGCCCATTGTCTTCTGACGCCTTCGATTGCCGCCGCTTGGTCATCAATGTACGAATTGACCGTAGCCACGGCGTTCTTCACAGCGCCAATCGATTCCGGCGGGACATCCATGGAAATCTCGATGTTGGTTTTCAGTGATGCGGAATCCAGTGCAGTGGCCACGGCTCCCGCGATTCCGCCGCCCGCGGCAATCCCGGCGATAGCGCCCCCCAGTTCGGAAACTGCGCCTTTGGCGTCATTCGCTTCTTTCTGGACCTGCTTCAGGTCCGTTTTTACGTTGTCCACCGCTTTGGTGTCGTCCAGCGCGGCGATTTCCTGCTGAAGGTTTTGCAACCGCTTCTCGGTGAACTGGATCTCCCGCCGGAACGCTCGATACTGGTTTTCGCCGATCTTCCCGCTTTTGAATTGCTGTTCCACCTGGCCCTCGACTGCCTGAAGGCGTTTCAGGCGCTCGGTCGTGTTCTCGATCTCTTGGTTGAGGATCTGCTGCTTTTGCGCCAGGGCCTCGGCGTTCCCCGGGTCAAATTTGAGCAGGCGTTCCACGTCCCGGAGCTCCTTTTGCAACTCCCGGCTCCGCTTGTTGACGTCGGCCAGCGCCTTATCCAGCCCTTTCGTTTCGCCGTCCAGTTCGATGGTGATTCCTTTGATCCGTTGTGCCATTCTGCCTCACCCCCTGCCTCAGAAAGCATCGAAATCGGCTTGCGTGGCCCGTCGAGCCGGACGCGGCCGCTTTTTCTTCGGGTTGTTCAGCTCCACATATGCCTCGATGTAGTCCAAACACATCGTGATCGTCATTTCTTCCAGATCAGTCCGATCCAGACCACACTGTTTACAAATCAGGAGGAACGTTGCGGTGTTTAGCGGCTCACCGCCCGTTCCTCCCTTTTGGTCTATTTTTTTTTACCTTGAATCGTCGCCAGAAGCATGTCCTGAAGCTCCGGGATGATTTCGATCATCGGGAACTCATCGAACTGATCCAGCCATGTGATCGGGTCGGGAATGCTCGGATCCGCCGTCTTGGCCATACACCAGGCGACGTTATAAAAGACCTCGAAGTCGAGGCCGTCAAGATCCGCCCGGGTGACGTTGGTTGTATCCATGTTCCCCAGCTTCTCGATGGCCCCCATTTTTAGGAGCTCCGAGAAGAAATCCCGCCCAAACTGAGCCTTGTAACGCAGCGGCAAAGCGGCGGTTGCTTTGAATCGAACCTGTTTCCCGTCAATGATGAGGGTCTTTTCCATGGCCCATCACCCCGCTCACGGCGTCGTCTTCGTGTAAACAGCGTCATACCAGGCATCGTAGACGAGGGCCGGCGTGGACGACGTGGTTTTCGTCTTGACGGCTCCGTCCGTCGGGCGAGGTGAAGCGGTGAAGGTCAGCTCGTTGGGCTGAACCTCTACCGTGTCCGTCTTCGTTGCGCCTGTGATCGTCGGGCGGTTTGCGGAACAGTTGTAAAGAACATGCCGCGTTGCCTTCTCGTCGCCGTCAAATTCGAACAGAAGCGCGAACGGCTTCCCCTTGAGGGTCACTTTCTCCGTGAGAACCATGTCCGTCTCATCTTTTTCCTCGCCCAAGCAATCGATTGCGAACTGTTCAGGAATCACCGCGATTGAGAGCGTCCCTTCATATCCCTGGTTGTTGCCGGCCGAATAGTACAGGACATCATCAGCGTAGAACTCCACCATTTCCCCGCGCGGCTCAAGGGACAGCTCCACCGCCCCGGGGATCGGAATGGGTGTGTCATACGTGATACTTCCGTCTTGCCCCACGGTAAACGTCGCATAATGGACGTTTTTCAGGCCGAATTGAACCCGGTTCGCCATCATACCACCTCGATCTCATAGACTTTTTGAAACAACTGCTCGGAATCGATGTAGGCTTCGCTGGTCTCATATGCGAGCTCATGGGCCTCCAGCAAAGCCTCCAGCGTGGCTTCTGCTTGGAGGTCCTTTTTGTCGGTGTAGAGCTCGATGTGAACCCGCCGGATCTGCTGATAGGTCTTGTTGTCCGCGTGAAAGTTGTTGGAACCGATCTCCGTGTATGTGATGAACGGAATGCTCGGAGTGGCCGAAAAATGCGAATAGGCGACAGGAAAGCCCGTCGCCTTTAGCACCTGAACCAGTTCTGGCAGTGTCATCCGCGGATCACCTGCTCCACCCGTTTCGTGTATTCCTTGATCGCCTTTTGCTCCGCCGGCTGGATGTGCGGGATTCCCGGAACTCGCCCGCCTCCGCGTTTGGCGTGGCCATGTTCCAACAGGTGGGTGAGTTGATAGTCAGTCGCATTGTAAATCACCTGCGCAGACCCCACCTTTTTCGTTCTCCAGCCCCTGGCATAGTCGCCCGTCAGCTTGGGGCTGGTTTTCCGAAGCTCCCGGACGGTTTCCTTGGCCACGTCCTCTTTTGCCTTCTCAAGCTCCTCCGAGACCTCTTCCGTGTACGCCTCCAGCGCCCGAATGATTTCGTTGGACAGCTTACTGATCTTGGTCATCTGATCACCTGCTCGGTGGCGAAGATCGTCATGGTCTTGTTGCGCTCGTCGTCGTTCACCACAAAGTTGATGTCAAAAATCCGCCCTTTATAGCTGATCCGCATGGTCGGGCTGATCCCCGGCGTGTACCTGACCACGAACCGGATCATCCCCTCGTTCCGTTCAGCGCCGGCGGCCACATATTCCCGCCCCTGGATCGTTTTGATCGCTGCCCAGCAGGTGTGGACGTCCACCCACTGGCCGATTTGCTGGCCCAGTTCGTCCTCCGTCGTGACGTACTCTTGAAAAGTGATGCGGTGGCGGAAGTCACTGATTTTCATCGGTATTCGCCTTCTTCTTCGCCTTCGGCTTCGGCTTTTCGGACTCGATTTCTTCCCCGATGAACCCCAGTTCCCGAAGCTCCTTCACCCGTTTGTCACTGTCCGTTTCGAAGACGGTACCTTCCGGATAGTAAACCTTGGTGTATTTGTCGATGAAGTTGTGGATCACCCGAAATTTCAACGGTCATCACCCCTCCTTCAGCTGTAGGATGATGCTTTCCAGGGCGAAGTTGAACCGGTCAATCTTCACGGACGGATCCCGATTTTCGTAGTGGAGAGCGCAGTAGAGCATCACGGCCAGCTTGTAAAGATCGCTGTCGGACTCGGGGACGCCGGCATTGGCCAGATATTCCTTGGCGGCAGAAAGCAGGAGAGCGAGGAAGGCATCATCCTCGCTCCCATCAATCCGCAGGTAGGTTTTCAGCTCATCCACCGATGGAAGGGCCATCCGTCACCCCTCCCTCATCATCCGGTCGGTGCGACAGACGCCAGACGGAAGGCGGATTTCAGCAGGATGTGCATGTCGAGCCAGCCGGTCAGGACGAACAGGTATTCACCGGAGTTCACGTCCTTGTCGCTGTCGTAGACGAAATCGCCGTCGTAGTTCAGGTGAGCAAACATCGGATCACCGATGATCGGTTTCACGGCGGAATCGCTGAACACGACCGGTTTGCCGAGAACTTGCTCCGGTTGGGCGTTGTAGAGTGCGGTGCTTCCGTTTGCCAACGTCTCGATGATGTCGAGATAATCAGCAAACTTCATGATGATCACGGCATTCTCGCGGAAATCTTCATGCAGATCGGCGAGCGCCAGTTTGATCGCCTTGAAGAGATCCGGCCCCTGTTTCTCCGCGATGGCGTTTTGAGTGGAGTAGAAGCTCATGTGCTCTTCACCCGTGACCGGGCTGGTCGCAAACGCCACTTTCTTCTCCTTGGCGGCCAGACCGGAGCGCAGAGCGTTGTCCACGTAGTTGACCAGGTTCACGTCAGAACCGTGCAGGACGGTATCCGAGATGCGGGCTTTCACCTTGAACTTGAACCGGCCGAACGTCACTTTGTCACCAGTCAGCGCGATCTCCTTGGCCGTCTGCTCGTCGCCGATAAACCCGTCATCGCCCAAGGTGTAGGCGATCTTCGGGACTTCCAACCCCTTGATGTTGGTCATTTTGATGACTCCACGCAGCGGGTTGCGGGTGAACGGCTCGTGAATCAGCTCGTTGGCCAAGTTGGTCGGCAGGAACTTTTCACCGCCGGATGCGTGCGGCGAGGGCAACGCGCCCAGCAGGTTCCGGGTTTCGTCGGAGATCGGGCGGCCCAAGATGCTGGAACGGATCAGTTCCGCTTTGGCGGCGATCATCCGTTGCTCATCGTTTTGAGCGAACTGAACCGGGTTTTTCCGCTCCAGTTTGCTCCGTTCTTCGGCTTCTGCCCGCTCGATTTCGGCTTTCAGGAGGTCATAGCGCTCCTGAATGTCCTTCTGTTTGGTCTTCAGTTCACGCAGTTCCTCAATCTTGACCGCCGGATCGCCGGCTTTGGAACGGATCTCCTCCGTCACTTCCCGGAGCTCAGCGCCGATCACGCTGAGGTTCTGTTTCATCTGGTAAAGGGTTGCCATGTTCAAAATCCTCCTTTGAGTTGGCTCAAGATTCGCTCGGCTTCGTCCAGAATGGCCTGCCTTTCTTGCTGTTCAGCAAGGTCATTTTGGGCTGTTTCAGGCGGTTTTTTCGCCAAATCAGGGGTCAAACTGCGGACTTCCGCGCTGGTCGAGACGTAAGCCGGGATCGGAGTGAGGGTGATTTCCCTCAGTTCCAGCTTCTTGATGGTCCGGAACCACTCACCGTCCCGCTCTTCCCACTCCTCATCCAGGATGCGGAATCCGATGCTGCACCCCTTGATCAAGCCAGATCGCACGTCCTCCAGGATGTCACGACCCAGCGTGGAGTTGTTGGGCTTGAGCTCGAAATACAGTCCATTTTCGCGGTCTTCAAGGGTCAAATTGGCCCCAGTTCGGCCCAAAATGGCGTTCCAATCATGGTTTTTGAGGGCGAAAATGTCATGGCCAGCGGCCAGCGAGTCTCGGATGGCTCCTTTCTGGATGCGTTCGTGGAATGTCTCTCCCCACCAGTCCATGAGTTGCACGAACTGGTCATATACAGCGGCGTACCCGACGATCTTGGTGCCTGTCTCCCCTTCTGCACGGGTCTCAAGCTGGTTGATCAACAAGGTCCGGATTTCGTTCTGGTTCTTGTCCAGAACCGGCGTCGGCATCGGTTTTCACCCCCTTTTCAGCCCTTTCCGGGTCGTCAATGGGCGATAGATCGCGGCTCATATATAGCTGATCGCCGCCCGGAAGCGGCGGGAGTTCCTCATAGGCCCGCACCTCGTTGGGCGTGAACCATCCCGACCGGATGCCCTTGAAATAGAACTCGGCCCGCGTCTTGATGTCCCCACGCAAAAGAGCGTTCAGGTTGAACTTGAAACCAAGTCCCCTAGAACGCTCCCTCTCGGTTAGGAGTTTTCGGTTGAATTCTTGCTCGTACTGCCGGACGATGGGCGCCAGTGTGGTCTGGACAAACTCTAGGGCCATCTGCTCCATGCTGGAGTAGCTGGAACCCTCTGTCTCGCCCAGCATATGCACTGGGATGTTGAACACGGTAGCCACCCGTGCGCGGGTGATCTTTTCGACCTCGAACACTTTGGTATCGATGAAGGTCCGGTCGATGGGCAGAACTTCCATCCCAGCTTCTTGGATGATCACTCCGCCGTTCTCCCGGTAGAATTGTTTGAACCCGTCGAGAATCTCTTGCTTCTTGTCCCTTGACAACTGAGCGTTCATCTTCAGGAGAAAAGAGGCTTTGACTGCGGAGTCCATCTGCTCGATGCTGAACTGCCGGACTTTGGCGTCAAAATCGACTGTATTCCGGAGCACATCGATGGGATTGAGTCCCTGGTACCCGATGGCATGGATATGCTTGACGTGGATCAGATCCATGTTGTGGATGTAATAGCGTCCTTCCTCCGTCTGCACTTCGTAGAAGAGCTCTCGGGTGTCTTTCTCGATGACCGGCGTCACCCTGGTCGGGTCCAGCGGGTACAGAGACTGAACCTGATAGTTCTCGTCGTACATCTTCAAGGCGTAGGCGTTCCCGAACGTGTTCCGGCATACCTCCATCGTCCGGATGAAGTCAAAGCTGGTCGTGTTCGGGTTTGGGGCGTTGGCCACCAGGTCGCCGATCTGGTTCATCACAGGCGTGAAATCCCGATACAGCTTGAGCGGAAGACTCGCCAGACTGTTCGAAATCCGGGTGATGGCCGCAAAGATGGTCTCGTTGGTGGCGAGCGCGTTGGTTGTCCGGCGCTCAAAGATGTTGTAAGGCTCGAACCATCGGGTGAAATCGTAGCCTTGCCCCGAGTAGTTCCGCTGCTCACCCCGGAACCAGCCCCGGATCCGCTCCCAGAGTCCCATTTCCTCACCCCCTTCACTTCATCAAATCCCGGATGGAAATAAACTCGATATTCCCGGTCGGAGCAGGCCCGGCCATCCGCTTCATCACTTCGGTGTGAGCGTTCAACCAAGCAGCAAACCCGTCGATTTTCCGGTATCGGTTCTGTTTCGCGGGCAACCAGTTACCATTCCGGTCCTCGACCAGTTTCACATTGTTCAGGTACCACCGGAACAGCTTGTTCTGGTTGAACACCACTTTCCCATCCAGGAGAAGTTCCTTGACGTCCTTCAAGGCAGGACTAAGGGTCAGCGCTCCCTGACGAACCACTTCTGTCCGGAATCCGTATCCCTTTAAGTCCTCCACCAACCGGTAAGCGTTGGCCGGGTCGTAGGTGATCAGCTCGATGGAATACCTCTCCGCCTGCTTGACGAACCAGTCAAACACAAGGCGGTAGTCCACGTAATCCCCCGGGCAGATCGTCAGGAGGCCTTCTTTTTCCCACTCGCGGAACGGTAGTTTTTCGTTGTCCAGTTCCACCTTTCGGCGAGGGACGAAGGAGTGAGACAGGACCACCACCCGGCCATCATCCAACCAAAACTCCAGACAGGCCGCCGTGAAGTCCTCCGTTTGGGAGAGGTCGAACCCGCCGATACAGCTTCGTCCGGCCAGTTCCGCCGGGTTGATCATCCCGTCATTCCGCTTGATGATCTCGTAGTCGATGAAACTTTGTTCGTCGGACTGCACGAACAGATTCAGGCGTTTGGTGATGAAGTCGTTCCGCTCCGCCGGAATATGCTTCCGGGTGTTCCATTCTTCGATCATGGTTTCCAGATCGATGGTGACGCCCAGATTTGGGTTTGCCTTCACCCAGTTGGCCGGATCCTCGATGTCATCTTCCTCATCCAGCTCTGCGATGAAATAAAAGGTTCGCTCGTCCTGGATGACGCCTTCCAGCACGTCGGCGGCCTTCTCGTAGTAGTCCATGAGCGGACCATCCAGCTGGTATCCGGCCGTGGTGATGTATAAGATCAGCGGTTGAGAGCGGGCACCGGTACTGTTCTTGATGACGTTGATCAGCTTGTAGTCCTTATACTCGTGGATCTCGTCGAAGATCCCGAGATGACAGTTGAGACCGTCCAGTTTCTCGCTGTCAGATGCCTGCGGCTCGATCTTGCTGAAGGTCTTGTCAAAGTGGATGGCGTCCCGCAGAACCCGGAAATGCTTGCTCAGAAGCGGCGAGGACTTCACCATCTTCTGACACTCATCGAACACCACCCGGGCCTGCTTCATCGAGTTGGCCAGCAGGTAGACGTCCGCGCCCTTTTCCCCGTCTTTGGAGCATCCAAAGTTCGCCAGACCGGAAACCATCGTTGATTTCCCGTTCTTCCGGGCAACAAAAATAAGCCCCTCCTTGAATCGGCGGAGCCCCGTGCCCTTGTGGATCCAGCCATAAAGGGAGCCGATGATGAAGTGTTGCCAGGGCTGGAGTTCCAAGCGCTTGAAATTCCCCTTGGACGGCTTGCAGAAGCGTTGAATGAATTCGATCGGCCGACGAGCCTTTTCCTCATCGAATACATAGGGAAAGGCGTCCGTTCCCTGCCGTTCCAGATCCCGCAGGTGCCTCTCGCAGGCTTGGCGGACCTTCTTGGAGACAGGAAGCCGGCCGGAAACCGCGTCGGAGACGTAGGTGGCCAGTAGCAGATCAGAAGGATTCGAACTCATCCACCGTCACCACCTCCGAAACCTTTTTCTCGGAGGCAGGCGTCAGTTTCAGCTCAGCCTGTAGCTTCCGCTGTTGCTCGACGATCTTCAGGATCTTGTCGACCGACTTGTTTTCCCGGAACATCTCCTGAGAGCCGTTTTTAAACAGCTCCATGACTCCCCGTTCCTGAATGTCGGCCATGTGGTCCTGTTTCAGCTGTTCCAGGAGGGTCATGTTGTCGACGATCATCAGGGTCCGGTCATTCAGGTTGTCCTCCTTCTCCAGCTCCTGAATCAGGATCTGAAACAGCCGCTTGGCTTCCCGGTGTTTGATGATCCGCTTCGGTTTGTAAGCCATCACTCCACCTCCTCTCGCTCTCGTGAACCCCCCCTCGCGTATGAGATGCCGGCGCGCGCGAAACGAAGGGCCCCCGCCGGTCCCTAGCGGCCCTGTCTTCAACTTTTGGGGTAGGGGGGATGCCTCAGAAAAACGCGGCCATTTCGTCGTTGGGGTCCGCCCGGATGATTCGAGCGCGCCGCGGCTTTTCTTCTCGCTTCTTTCGGCCTTTCTCCGGATGCAGACGGTTGTGGCATGTTGCGCAGATGCTGATCAAGTTGTCAGCCTCCAGCGCCCGGTCCGGGTTGTCTTCCAGGTGTTCGATGTGGTGCACCGTATTGGCCGGCGTCAGCTTGCCACGCTTGAGGCATAGCTGACACAGGTGATTGTCGCGGATCAGCACGGCTTCCCTGCACCTGAGCCATGCGGCGCTCTTGTAGAAGGGTCTGGCCTTCTTCATCACCCCACCCCCAGAAATAAAAAAGGCCGCTCGCGTTTGCGAATGGCCTTGTGCGCGTTATTTCATCCGTTCTAGGGCTTTGTTCATTTGTTCTTCGTTAGCTTTGACTGACGGGCTTTCTGCACTTTCAACCCCACGGTATACATACTTCACGTTTTGGAGGAAATCCAACGCAAATTCATCAATCGGTTCCCGTTCCTTGTCGTCATACTGCTCATTGATCACGGCCGCCCGGAAGATGTTCCCGAGCATGTATTCATGGTTCTTGGGATCGTCCAGATACTTGCCGCCTTTGTATTCCCCTACAATGTAGGATTCGAAATCGGCCAGCTCATCCTTGGTGGGCTTGTGCTTTTTCGCCAGCGCCATGACCTCATCGAATTTTTGCGTTTCTGTTTTCCCGCTGGCCGCAATCCTTTTGACTTCATCCGTCCAGCTTCCAGGCAGAGATTCGCTGGAATCCGGAGAATTGAGCACCACAACGAAAAACAAAACAAATGCGACCAAACTCAAGCCCACATTCTTCAGGCGGCTTTCCAACTTGATTCTTTTGTGGAAAGCCGTTGGATAGATGACTCCGACGATCCCCAACAAAAAAACGGCCAGCAAAATCGTAGCCAACAGAAGAAACATTTCATCGTCTCCCCCGGGAATTTGGTTCAATCAGCTCCATTATAGAGACAAATCGGGAAAATCGGAATCATCCCATTCGGCGCGGGCGATTTCGTACAACCACCAGGCCAACAGAATGAAAAATAGCGCGGTGAACACCCTTACCCCGCCTTCTGCATGTAAAATATCGCGCTTCCTGGTGAGATCCGGACGCCCTGCTCCATTTCAGCCCGTTGCAGAATGTCCAGGATCTTGGCCATCTCTACTTGCGCCTCCTCCACCTCGCATCGGCCGAGCGCGATATATGCCCGGCTTACGGCCTCCAGCAGTTGTCCTCTGATGCGCTCGCTCATGCTGTACCTCCAAATTTCTTGTTGTGTTCCCGGTGGTATCCAAGGTAAATTCTTGGGTAACAGAAGATTTTACGGATGGAGGATGCCGCTTGAAGGATCCCCGACGAATACCTAAATTTGTTTGGACGGTTCGTTCTCGTCGGCTCGACAAGGCATCATATCCACCAGGGCTTGCGGCCATCTACGTCATCGAGAACACCATCAATCGACGTCTTTACATTGGCCAGACGACGTGTCTGAACAACCGGATCCAGACCCATCGCAGCTATTTGAAGACCGGTACACATCGAAATACCGACCTCCAGATCGATTACCATCGATTCGGCCCCGAATGGTTCCAAGTGCGCGTTCTCGAATTTGTCCCCGATCCGGCCGAGCTGGAAGACAAGGAAGCGAAGTGGCTGACCCAATTCCCTGCGGCGCGGCTGTACAACACCGAGTTTGAGCTGGAACGTGCAAAAGGCCGCCGGAGAAGGCGGCGCGTCAGTCAGTACGTGCAGGGTTCGATTTTTGAGTTTGCGGATGATGATGTGGCCCCTTGATGGGGCTGTTTTTGTTTCTCAATCCACGCCAGCCTCTTTCATGATTGCGGCACGCTCAGCATCAAGCGCGTCCTGTTCTTTTTTCAGAAGTTCCAACTCCCGCTGGAGTTGTTCACGCTCTTCTGCAGAAAGATGTGTTCGCGTCGGGCGTTTGAGCATTTGTTCCAAACGATCGATTTCAAGGTCAATGACTTCCAGCTTGTCCATGACGTAATTAAAGCGTTCGTACAGTTCGTCGTATGTTCTCATGTTGATCACCCCTCCTACTATACAGTACTGCGGAGAAGGGCGATCCGCACACATGGGGAGAGATTTTTTTCTTGATGATTTCGGCCAATCAAAAAAGCCCCGTGGTGGGGCTTAAACTTTCAGCTGGCTTGACTGGATTCATATTCCTTGACGATCTTGTAAAAGGTCCCTTTTTTCAAGCCCAGCATTTTCATGAATTGGACGGCCGTGATCTCTTGGTTCTTCCAGCGTTCGAAATTAGCTTCCAGGGTTTTGCGCTGCTCCTTGCTGATCGTTTCGAGATTGATTTTCGGGCGTCCCAAATGCTTCCCTTGTTTCTTTGCCAGGGCGATTCCTTCCGCCTGCCTCCGCTTGATTTTCTTCCGTTCTTGCTCGGCCACGAATGACAGAAGGCTCAGGAACTGGTCTTCCATCAGCTTCCCGATATCGCCCATCTCCTTGTATTTCCGGCTGTCAAACAACGTGGGATTCGACAGGATCACGATGTCGGCACCGAGCTCCCGCGTGATGTGCTTCCACTCTTTGATGATTCCATCGTAGTCCCGCCCCAAACGATCCAGGTCGTCAATGTAAATGAGATCTCCCGGGCGGATGAACATCTTCATGGCCTGATACTGCGGCCGGTCGAAGTTGGCCCCGGTTTGTTTGTCAATGAAGATGTATCGTTCTTCGATGCCCAGTTCCAGCATTTTTTCCACCTGGCGCCCTTCATTCTGATCCTTGGACGACACCCGAATGTATCCAAGTTTCACAATCATTGACCTCCCCGGAATGTTCCTAATTCCATTGTCCGGGAAGTGTCGATAAAAGTCAATGATTATTTATGAACGTCCATTAAATAAAAGATAGACCTTCGCGAACGGAAAAGGAGGCATTAAAAAACCCGTTCGGAAAGTCTACTTTTATGAACCCTATGCAAACATCCGCTTCCACCACGGAACCGGCGTGAAGCGGACATCTTTTCCGTCTTTGACGCCAAACTCCTCCCATACCTGGTCGAGCTCACATTCACACGCCCACCAGGGCATCAGTTCGTCGTCGATGGTGACGTAGTACCACCGCCGGAAATCAATCCGCCAGCTGTTGAACAGCAGCATATAGCCGACACGCCGCTTCCAGTGTGGGACGATCCGGATCATGAAATCACCTCAAAAGAAAACGTCCTGCCGAAAGACAGGACAAAAAACATAAGTATTTTTTATACTTCCTATTGACACGTATTATTTATACGTGTTATACTGGTATCAGAAAGGAGGTGCGAGATTGGGCAAGGTCTTCACTTGGCGCGAAGTGAAAAAAGCGCTTCGAAAAGCCGGGTTCCGCTTCGGGCGGCAAGGCAAGGGAAGTCACGAAATCTGGGTACATAAGGACGACCCGAGCCGACAAGTCACCCTCGCAATCCACCGGGAAGGTGACACGGTGAAGAAAGGAACCTTGGCAAACATTGAGCGCCAAGCCGGGATGAAGCTCTTCAAGTAATCCCGGCGCCGCCGGGGAGGGATTCCCCTCCTCGGTGGGTCTTCGCCCAATCTCAGCCCCTTCATTATACTGTACGGAGGGATGCAGCTTGAAGAACCACTATGTGTATCCGGTCGTGTTTGAGCAGGCGGAAAACAACGTCTCATTCTACTTTCCGGACTTTCCGGGGACGGCCGGCTCGGACAAAAACATCGTGAAAGGGATTGATCGCGCTCGGGATCTGTTGGGCCACGAGATCGCCCGCTATGAGCGTCAAGGCAAAGAGCTTCCGACTCCGTCCGATCCGAAGGACATCGAGCTTTACGATTCCACTGACCGGATCGTCTTCATCGACGTTTGGGTTCCGCCGTACCGCGACGCAGAAGCAAACAAAGCGGTCAAAAAGACCGTCACTCTTCCGAAATGGCTGAATGACGCCGGTGATGCGGCCGGGCTGAACTTCTCCCAGCTTCTTCAGACGGCCGTCAAGCAAGCTCTCGGCATCCAGGATCATCGCTGAACCCTGGAAACCGTCTCCCGAACAGGAGGCGGTTTTTTGTGCAAAGAAAAACCCCCGAACCGGTGACAAACAGCAGGAGGGTTTTTTGGAGCCGGTCGGGGGATTTTTGATTTGTCCGAAATGGGTTGAATGGGTTGGATCCCAGGTGCCTGAGTAGTGTTGGTATTGCCCTTCCGGCGACGCGTTTCGCGCCATGCCGAACGGCTCAATATCATAATACATCCGGATAATGCCCAAAAACGGACATCATCCGGACATTCTTCACCACCACCCGAGTTGTTCAGCAATGGCCGTGACGATCTTGTCTCTCCAACGGCGTGCCGTTCGCTCTTCGACATGAAGTTCCCTTGCGATTCCGGACCAAGTGCGGAGTTGCGGCTTGGTCCAGTATTTGAGCTGAACCAGCTTCTTTTTATCCTCATCCAGACTTTCGTAGACGGTACGGATCGCCCGGGTGATGCGTTCCAGGTGCTCCAGTCGGCGGTGCGTCAGGAGTGTGACCACCGTCCGGCCGGTGGGGTCGCCGGGGAGATTCCCCCGACCGCCTCCCGTGTTTTCGTCGTCCCGGCTGTTGGCCATGATCTCCATGCGAATCAGTTTGGCTTCCTTGATGGTTTCCCAGTAGTTGTGGAGTTCGGCCTCGACGTGCTTGAATGTGCCGGTGTTGATTTTCAACTTTCTCGCTGCGCCCATCTTCCCATGCCCCTTTCAAACAGCTTGATGCATTCGCTGCATTTTCTTCAACGCTCGGAGTACAATCTTGTACGCCATGTGTCGGGAAAATCCCATTTTTTCGCCGATTTCACTTGATCCCTCAGCTTCACCATTCAATCCAAAATACAAAGTGATGACACGCTGTTCCAGAGGCGTTAGACACGTCATGTATTGTTCTACCGTCAAGCGGTTCACTACATGTTCGGTGAAGTCTTTTTGATCTGACACAAAATACTCGAACTCCGTAGGCTCTTCGGGCTCGATCAACTGGTTGAGCGACAAAGTTTTGATTTTCTTTTGTCGTTCCAGCGCGGCAAAATACCGGCACATCCTGGAGTAGATCGCTCTTGTGGCGTATGTTGAAAATCTGCCCTTCTCCGGCTTGTACGACTTCGCCGCAACAACCAACCCCTCGAAACCGTAACTCAGGATTTCATCTGTGTTCAAAAGATGCTTTCCTTTGACGTACCGCTTGAACATGAACTTGACAAGCGGCATATTCTCTACCACCAGCCGCTCCCGTTCTTCCGTCACGCCGACAACCCCCGGCGGCGGCGTTGTTCTTCGGCGGCGGCTCGCCGAATGCGTTGAACCAGTTCCCAAGCCTGTTCTTGCGTCCTGGGGAAACTGTTTTTTGTGTAGTTCCTCAGGCTGTTCGGGTTGATCCCGATCGCTTCCGCCAGTTGGTCATAGGTCCAACCCAGCGTTTTCTTGATGTTCTGGATGTACTCTCTCAGATCAGCGCGTGTAATTTCCATGCTGTTCACCTCTATGTCGATCCGGGGAGACATCATCTCCCCGGCGTGATATACTTGTTGATGCCTATCTCCCTATGTGTCGTCTTGTTGCCCTCCGTCAGACATCTGCGCGGAAGGGCTTTTTTTCATTGTTGAGCGCTTGGCCCCGCATCGTTTTGAAAAAATACTCCAGCCTCCGCTCCAACTCGCGGAGTCGCTCCAGTTCCTCGCGGCGGATGAATGTATATCCCGACTTTTCAAGCTCCCTCTGCAGTCTCAATTTCATCCAGAACAGCCTCCCTCACGATGATCTCCGCACGTTCTTCATCTTTGGTTGCGACTTTCCGTTTACGGACTGTGAAGTCCGTGATTTGTCTGTCATCGACCCAAATGATTCCGTTCAAACTGTCCGTCAGAGCCTTTCCGACGTTGTCAGCATCGGGTTCACGGTTGCCATACAGGTAAACCGTGGCGATGAACTCCACCGGACCGGTAAAGGTTTCGATTCCTGCCCGGAGCTTCGCCGCCTTTGCTGCCCACGCCACCTGATTCTTGTAGGCCAGGTAGCGGCCGGCGGCTTTTTTGAGCCACTTTCCCCGCTGGGTCATGCGGACAGCGGGCACGGGGCGCCCCTCAATCACGATTTTGACCATCCCCATCGCCTCCCCGCCTGTGGTATAATGGATTTGCTGAATCATCGGAGCCCTTTCCGCTCAGGCGGAGGGGCTTTTTACTTTTGCTCCATCGTGGTGACTTTCAGCTCGTGTTGCCCTGGCTTGAAGATGACAACCGCGCTCGGAAATGGAGCATTCGTGTCTACTCCGCCGAACTTGAGTCGACCGCGCACAAACCGGATTTCTGCCGACCGCATCACATAATCATGCCACCATCGGGTGTCCACTCGGGCTGGTAGGAGGCATACAACGGTGGCACCGTTCCGAGAACTTTCGTAAGCCTTACGCACCCATTTCAGGATTTCATTGCCATACGGAGGATTCATCCAGCAGACCCCCGTCCACTCCTGTTGCAGGCCGTCCTGCTCCGGAGTGAAATACCGTGGACACTTCGCGTTCTCGGGCAGGGCGCATACATCCCACTCGAATCCGAACTCGTCGTTCAGCCGGTCAAAAAAGTCCTGCGGGGTTTCCCATTCGCACTTCGCGGAAGAGAAAAGGCCGGCATTCATCCGCGGGTTTTTGGTTCGGAGCTTCTTCTTTGTCTTCTCTTCCGCTCCGAACAACGTCAGCTGTTCGGCCAAGCTCATCCTGATCTCTCCTCTCTGTCAGTGAACACGGGGGCTTTTCTCTTTCAGAAGCTCCTGGTTCATCAGCACACCTCCCGGAGCTTCACCAGCTCCTCCACGTGGTTCATCCCTCTACCTCCTTCATGTGCCGTCCACACTTACAGATGATCCAGACAACCGGAACGAAAGCCACCACTGTATGACAACAACGGAATACCTGTTTCTGCTGTTTGTGCCGTTTCGGTTTCTCCACCACTGTCACCGGAGCCGGAGTCGGAGTGAACCCGGATGCCGGCTCAGCAGCGGCGAACAGCTCAATTTGTTCGAATCCCGCCGGAAGTCCCATGCTCATGCTGCTCCCCTTCCGTTTCTTCTGAATCCGTCCAGAACTTCTCCCACTCAAGGAGAAATTCCGGTTCCTGATTCGTCCACCAGGTGACACTACTCTTTCTGCAATCGGCGCACCGGCAATTCATTGCTCCTCCTCCTTGAACTCCACCCGGATCTCCCGGGCTTCTTTGTCGATCCGGAGAGACTTCACCGGCTTGTTCAAGTGCTCCGTCCGGATCTGATCCGCGAGACTCCGGAGCAGGACGGCCATCATCCTGCCGTCGATCCGCTCCGGCATCTTGACGCGGATCATGCCGGCCGCCTCCCTTCCTGTTTCGCACCGCCCGGCCAGGAGATCGCGGCGTTGAACTCCTCGATGCCTTCCGCGATCTCCACAAAATCCAGCCCCGAGAACTCTTCCAGAACTTCCTCCAGAGGCGGGAGGGAACCCGTCTCCATGAAACGCCGTTTCAGGTGTTCATACACGCTCCAGCGGTTCATTCGATCAACCCCTTGTATTTCAAAAGTTGTTGAACCAGTTGATCGTACAGCCTCATACCTCGGGAATAATCCTCCGGTTTGATGAGAGGGTTTTCCAGGTATTCCGCTCCCTTGACGATCCGATCCAGCAGTTTCAAGTACTCCGCTTCGGTCATTTGGCTCACTCCTCCATCAACGGCGGGAGGTCAATGAACTGTTGATATTTCCCGTAGAACGCATATCTGAATTTGTTCACTCCGACATCCCGACCTTTGGCGATGATGGATTGAACCACTTTCGCGCCCGGGGCTCCCGGCCCAGGATTGGTATCGTCGGGATTCTCCCAGAGGAACTCAACGATATCGGCGTCCTGTTCGATGTCACCGGACTCCCGAAGATGTTCCAGGGACGGCTGGATTGCTTTTTTTCCTTCGCGGTTCATCTGCGCCAGCAGGATGAACACGCAATCCAATTCCATCGCCAGCTGCTTCGCCTTTTTGGTGACTTCCCCGATCGCTTGCTGTCGGGTGACTCCGGCCGGCTGAGGAATCTTCATGATTCCCAAGTAATCCACGAAAATCGCGGCGATGGGGCCGGCTTCTCTCTTGGCTTGTCGGGCAGCGGCCGTGATCTCGTCGATGGTGACGTGTTTGGCATCCGCGATCCGGATAGGAAGCGGTGCAATCTCCTGCTGGTAGATCTCCCGAGCCAGCTTCTTTTGTTTCGCATCGAGCTTTTTGAGGCGGAAAGTGTCCAACTCAATTCCCGTGATCGATGCCATCATCCGATTGACCAAAGCCGGCCGCTTCATCTCCTGCGACCAAACCAAGCATTGACCTTGCCCTTGCGCGGCGATCCCCCTGAGCATTTGGAGCATCTTGGCCGTCTTTCCGACTGACGGACGAGCCGCAAGCACATAGAGCCAACCACGACCGAGCCCGCCCACCCAAGAATCGAACTGAGGGAAACCGGTTTTGATCAAGTCATCTTCGCGATCGAGATAGTCGAAATATTCGTCCTCTGCATCCCTGAGGTGAACCAGTTCCCCTTGTGCTTCCGGCCTCACTGATCCGGCCAGCCGGTCGATCTCCGCGAACATCGCTTCCGTGCTGTCAAACGGCTGATTTGACAGAGACGCGATCTTTTGGCCGATGTCGTATACCCTCCGTCGGATGGAGTTTTCTCTGACGATTCCTGCGTGGTATTCAACGTTGGCGGCGGTCGGCGTCTGATTTAGCAATTCATTGAGATACCCAACCCCGCCAATTTCGTCCAATCGTTTGTACTTTACGAGTTCACCGGTGATGGATACGACGTCAATGGGGCGATCGAGTTTGTACAGATGCCGGATGGCCGTCCAGATCAGGGTGTGCGGGACATGTTGAAAGTCCCGTGGTTCCAACCAGATCACTTTGTCGATCTTTTCAGGATCCAACAGAACAGATCCGATTACCGACTTTTCCGCTTCCAGGTTGATTTGAGTGATCATGGTTTCACTCTCCGTTGCTCACATTCTTGTATTTCTGAAGGTCGGCCGGTTTCGCGCCGCTATCCAACCATTCTTGAAGAAGATGGCCGTACTTCATGGGGTGAAGCCCCGTTTCACGGATGAACAGGTTTACTTTCATCTCGTACTCCATCTGCTCGGCCCGTTTCTGCGCGATCTCTTCTTCGCGCCGCTTCTGCTCTTCCCAATACGATCTTGAGCGGGTTTGCTGACCAGACTGGTTGGCGGTTTTGTTCCTACGTTCTGCTGCCATTTCCCGTTCCCTCAGGCGATTCCATACGATTGTTGCGCAGTAGCTGAAGGAATTGACCATACCTTTCTTGATCTCGAATGCGTAATCGATCGCGTTGAAAATGTCTTCCAGAGGAATTTTCTTTTTCACGAGCTTGTCAATCTCGTCGTAATCGACCGGGCTCAGAGGACCGATCCGCCCCTTTTTCTTCTGGTAATACCGTTCAATCCGTTGGGCCTTGATCTCGTCTTCCGTTGGTTCACTGTCCGCCAGGCTGGTCCAGTAGTCATCATCATCATTAAATACATTCTTGTTTATGTCCGTTCGCTGTTTCTCAAATGGGTGTTTAATGTTACCCTGATCGTTTTTCGGTTGGTAAACCTCCCAATTTACAACGGTTATCAATGTGTAGCCATTGTTACCCCGAAAGGCTGTTACAGTGATCATTTCTTGCTGTTCCATCCACTTCAGAATGGAGCGGATCGTCTTCGGGTTTGGCTCCACCCATTTCCGTCCTTCGTACCAGCCGACTCCCTTGGCAATCTGCCGGATGGATGTCATGTGCTGGCCACGCTCAACTTTCTGTTTGCTCCCGTCTTTCAGGGGAATTAGCCGGCCTTCGTGGTTGACGTTGTATTTGATCCACTGCCAAACCCGGTGGTAGAGAGGCGGCATCAGCCATATGTCGCTTTCGAGTTCTTGTCTATAATCCCTGATCCATCCGTCCACGTTTCCCCCTCCTGGTCGAGGAGGCGGCTGGAGCCGCCCCCGGTTTGATCATCGAACTCTCGCGCTCATCGGGTACTCAAACTTCCAGCCGTTCCCCATCCACTGAGCCTTTCCGCCGACTTCGTTCAGCGAGTGGATAAACGTCCAGCTGTTGCTGAATCCTTTGATGACGTTGGAGTTTTCATCGAACTCAAAGCGAATCACCCGACGCTCGTCTCGTTTCACTTTCTCCCGCTGTTTCATGGCGATCCCTCCGTTCGTTTCGGGAGGCGACCCGGGAGCGGATCGCCCCCGGTTTTTCAGCCCGCTTTCCGTTTCAGTTCTGCCAGCCGTTTCTCCGCGCGGATCTCGTACAGTTCCATCTCCAGGAGGTGGGCGATGTTGGAGATCCACTCCAGATCACCGAGCTGAACCGCTTGAATCAGGTTGTCGGCCATCTCCTCCAGAATCTCAAGCCGTTTCTCGCTCATCAGCAGCGCCTCCCTTGTTGATCCATTTCAAAACCTCTTGGCCTTGTTTTTCGGTGAGCCCATACACGTCTTTGACTCCGTATGTCTTTCTGAGATGGGCCGTCAAAACTTTCGGCTCTTGATCCAGCTCGATCCATTTGGCCTTGATGCTCTCGACCGTCTCTGGCGTGATTTCCGCTTCCGCTCTGGCTGCTTCTTCCTCGTTCTGCATCCGGCTGACGGCTCCCACCTTGCTTACCCGCCCAAGGAAGTCCGTGAAGGCGATGTCCTTTACTCGCTGGCCGGTTTGGTACGTCCGTGTCCGGTCCTTCTCGATCACTCCGTACCGCGTGCCGTCCGGATCAACTTCAAGGCGGATGATGACGTCCGGCTGATGCTCGATTTTCTTGTCAGCGTCCACCTTCACCCCGACCTTTTTGCGGTTTTCGCCATCGCCTTCATAGACATCGGCCATCCAACCAGTGATGACGGTGTGACAGGGCAGGTTGCAGAGATCCGTGATCAGGGAGCGGAATTTCTGCTTGATCACTCCCCAATCGCCCTGGGTAAGGTTGGCGTTTTCAGCGTCCCGGCCTTTCCGTTTGGCCCGGAGTTCCGCCGTTTGCCGGGCCGCGTCGATCAGGGTCTGATACACGTTGGTGATGGGGTCGATGATCAGGACGTCGTACTTGTTGGGGTTTTGTTCGATGAATTTCACAGCCGCTTTCACTTCGCTGTAGAGCCGCGTTTTCATCACGTCGAATTCGAAGTCTTCCGCATACCAGTCCGTCCCGTTTTCCGTATCGATCACTGCCTTTTTGCCGGGCGCGTTCAAAGCGAAGATCGTTTTTCCAACTCCCTTGTCGCCGTAGACAACGATTTTCAACGACTTTTTCACTTTCTTTGCTGGCTGGAACATCTGTGCAATCCGCTCCTCGTCGTGGTATACTTGGCGTAACAGCTGTTTTCTCAAACCGATTTCTTCCCAAGGCTCACGACGTTCGCCGGCGTCGTGGGCCTTTCGCTTTTCAGCTCCATCCACCGGACAAAGCTATCCAGGGTGAGCCAACCGTAGACGATTCCCTGGCTGTTCCGGATCGGGAACTTGAGGACGCCCCGATCTGCGAAGGCGGATTTCATCGGCCGCTTGCGCAACATGTTCACCTCCTTTCAAGGGTGGATTCGACTTATTGTCAAACAGCGTCGGAGGTAAATTTAGATTTTCTAAAATCAAACTCCGAAAAAAGGAGCCTTGACAGTTCTTCAACGCTCATTCCTAAAGCCTTCGCGATCGGCGGGATATGTTCCGCCAACAACCGGGTTTTCCCGGACTCAATGAAGTAGTACGCTGCTGGCGTTTCCTTGCCTATGGCTCTAGCCATTTCCTCTAGGGTAATTTTCCTTTGTTTTCGGGCGACCCGTAAGGCCACCAGATTTATTTTCATGTCGCGTCCTCCTTTCTGACTCCATTATATTTTACGTTTTCTAAAACCGTCAATACCCAATTTTAGATTTTCCATAATTTTTTTCTTCGTCTCCAGAGACGTGCCTGTTGTTATTGATGTCAATTTGACATATGATAAAACTGAACACGGTCAACTTGAGAATACATTTAATCGGGCCGAAAGAAGGTGAGATAAATGACATTCGGCAAACGTTTAAGGATCGCCCGGCAACGGAAGGGCCTCACTCAAAAGGATGTTGCTGCTTATTTGACCAAAGTCCACAAAAAGGTTAGCCATTCGACGGTATCTCAATGGGAACGGGATGCATGGAGCCCGGATACCGAAACGATAAAAAACCTTGCTCAACTCCTAGGAGTAAGCGCTGACTATCTGCTTGGAAGCGAAAGCGACGAAAAGAAAAGGGATGAGGAAAAATCCAAACTAAATGTCATTGATCTCTTGACAGAAGTCAAAAAACGCCCGCACGTAATCGATCCAAAAACAGGCCAGATCCATTACATTCCGGAAGAGAGAGCTAAAATCATCGCCGACATCTTGGAGGGATACCTTCGTGAAAAAGGAATCCTCCCAGACAACGGCGATGACTGCCGATCTGGAACTATTTGACCTGGCTTTCGTTGCCGATCGCGAGAGCCAGGATCCACTGTTTCTCAATGGGGGTCAACCCCGCTTGGTTCATTACATCATTCAAGCATGTAGTGGAATCATTACCAATCATACTCATCATGAAAACCAACCGGTCACGATGACTCTTGAAGCCACCAAACAGGTGGCTTTTTTTCGTGCGTTTACGTGTCTTTGCTGCCACGCTCATGATGATCGATTCGCCTCCTGATCCCCGCTGTTGTATTGTACCACGATCACCCAAACATTTGTTCTGTTTACCCCTGTTTCTTTGGTGGAAATAATTTTCAGATGGGTAGAAATATTTCGTAACGCTTCATATTCTCAACAACAATTTTACGTCTGAAGGTTACGATTCTTCAATATTTGCCGCGCCCCCCTGAATGGTCATTCAGCGCCAGTTGACCATTACAGGTCAGTCAAAAATGTGATTGTGAACAGCATGAAAATCCAGAAAATCAACGAATTATATAATAGACGGTGTTTTTCGACGGCGGTCAATTGACCACATGAAATCGGTCAGAAATGAATTTCCAACATTTTGCGCTGGTTGCACAAATCAAGCTGTATTTTCGATATCATCGAAGGAGATGGTGCACCATATGAAACTGTCGCGGGAGATGGGCCAATACCTGAAGTCTCAACGCGAATCTTTAGGATTGAAAATAAAAGACATCGTTTGTCCTGGACTGTCCGTCAAGACGATCCAGCGGATTGAACAAGGACAAACTGTCAGTGAAAAAAGTCTTCGGTTGTATTGCAAACAAATCGGGTTCCCGTTTCATCAATTGTTTCAATCGGAGCGCTCAGATGAACAATTGGACCAGTTGCTGGATCAGATCGACGCTGATCTGGAGTTCCGGCTGGATATCCCACAAAGCATCCATCAACTGGACGAAATCAAAAGCAAAATCGGATCTAGCCATCCGCTTATGCCGCGTGTTCTGTTGTTGAAAGCGAAAGGCTATTTGTATGCCGGAAAGCTGGACAAGGCAGAAAATGAAGTGGTTTTGTGTATGGATGTCTCTCGAAAACACGATGATACTGAGAACATCTTGGGAATGGCCTCCCTGATTTTGGGGACGATTAATTTCTACACCCGTTCGCTGTCTGTCGCTTTGGAGGCCACTGAGAAAGCCATCTGGTGGTTCGAGCAGGCGATTGACAAGTGGGGGACGGAATTCAAATATTACAGCCGGTATTTCCTCGCTCTGATGAACAAGGTCAGTTTTCTCGAGAAAAAAGAGCAATTGATGTCCGCAGGAGAAACCATCGACAAACTGGTTGAAAACCTGAAGCAAATCAGCAAGGCGGACTGGAAAGCCACCATTTTGGAGACAAAGGGGCGGTTGGAACGCGAACGCGGCCGCCATCTGGAGGCAATCAAACACCTCCATATGGGATTGCAGGTTTCAGTTGATCACGGTCTTTGCGAAGAAGCGTTCCAACTGTGGAAGGTTCTTGGTGATGTTCACCGGGATCTGAAGCAGCCGGCCGAAGCGGAGCGGTGTTATTTCCAGGCCCTTCGATTGAAAGATCGGATTCTCAGCGAAGGGAATTCGGAGGAGGAGAAAAATCGGAGAGGCGCGGTCATCTCCACTGCGTTCACTGCCCTTGCGGAAATGTACGTCGCGCAAGAGCAGTACGACAAGGCGAAACACTACTTCGAGCAGGCCCTCCAATTCGAAAGTGACGATTCCCGTTTCGTGGATACTTACATGGGGATCGGGGAGATGTTCCTCAAGCGCGGGAAACGCGAGTCGGCGCATGGTCCCTTCCAGAAAGCCCTGGAGCTCGCAGAGGAAAAGGGTGTTTTCGGGAAAATTCCGGATATCCATAGCAAACTGGCCACGTGCTTCCAAGGCACAAACGAAACGCGGTATTTCTACCACCTCAAAATGCTGCACGAAACTTACGAAAAACTGAAGGAGGCAAAGTGATGAGGAAAACCTTGGCCTTCCTTATTGCATCGATTCTCATCTTCTCTTCCTCTGTTTATTCTGGCTCCTCTGGTACAACGACTGTACCCCCAGCCACGCCCAATTCCATGTCAGATCCCAAATGCTGCTAAGGAGGTGTGGCGCATGTCTGGCGAGCCGATCGGCGGATGATGAGAGTCCCCAGGAAAGGTCAAACACACACGAAAGCCCCGGGAATTCCCGGGGCTGTTTCATTTCACGCCAACTTTGTGTTTGAGTCGGTATACGTCCTGTACCACATATGTCACCGTCTCCGCCACGTCGTCCAGTCGCTCCTCGATCCGGTCCAGCCGCTCTTCAATTCGATCCAGCCGTTGGTTCACTTCGTCGAACCGAGGTTTCAGCCGCTGTTCAATCGCTTCCACCAGCTCAAGGAGAAAGTTTTGATCCACTCCTCCGTTCATTCCGCTCACCTCTACGTCATTTTATCACTTCGTGTGCCGAGCCGTCTTCCGCTTTCTTTTTCCCTTGCTCCGCCGCTTCGGTTTCGTCACCGCATCCGTTGCGGCCCAGGCCAGCCGCCAAATTCCGTTCAGAAAAACCAATCCGACAATCAGCAAAATGGCTGCTCCCATCATTCTCCCTCCCAAAATGGATCGATTTCCAAATGGCCCTTCAGAAAATCGACCTCTTCACCCTCTACGAGGGTATACATCTTGGGGAAAGTCGGACGGCTCCATACGTCCGACCATTTTTCATTGATTTGCTGTGCGACCCGTTCAATGGTGGCCCGCCGGTTCGGGGTCACCGTGATCCAGAGGGTCGTGGGGAATCCTTTGTGACGGTCCTTCAACATCGGATAAAAATCAATGTACCGCTCAAGGCGTTCCCGAAGCTTTAGCGCCGGCTCGCTACCGGTGTCATACTCCAGGAAATACTCCTCCCCATTAACCTCCACCAGTCCGTCGGGCTTCACCGGGAGGAAGTCCGGCCGGTCCACTTCCACCCGTTCCTCGTCCCGGATGTACTTTCGTTGAATCAGCTTGTGGTAGATCCAAGACATGACCTCTTTTCCAACCATGAATTCATCGACTGGAACCCCACCGCCCAACAGTCGGCAAATGATTTCATTGAACCCAAGAAAGTGCCACATGTGGCCTTTCTTGTGCGGCCGCTTCTTCCGTTTCCCGTTCCCGATCTGTTCCTTCCTGATCGCACACACATGTTCAATGGATTTCTGGCCCAAGGTGTAAATGTACGGTTTCCCCGGGCCCGGCACCCAGTAGATCAACCAGTCATTTTTCCCCTCCGGTGTTTTCCCCTGACGCCGAATCCGGTTGAGTGCTGCCATGACCTTTGATTTCGGCCAACCAGTAATCACCATCAATTGCGGAATCGTCACCACTCCGAACATGTAGATCGTGATCATGATCCGCTCCATCTGCGTGAGGTGCGGCGTTTCTTTTTCGTCCAACCAGGGGAAAATTCGGCCCCTCTCCATCCTGTTCACCCTTCCTCTTTTTCTGCGTTGTTTTCTGCGTCGCAACTTCACTCACTCTGCGCTGACCCGAATTCGCGCAAAACCGCGCAAATTCTGCCGTCGCACCGCTTCGTTCGTTGCGACTTCGTTTTCTGATATCTATCTGATATCAGAACTTTTTTCTAACTCAAACCGACTTCCCAGAGATCCCCCCGGCCATCGTTCAGACCGGGGGTTGATTTATTCATTGAGCCGACCGAATCGGCCGAACTTTTTTCGCTTGTTCTTCTTTGCCGGTGAGGCGTTCCCGGATCTCCTGGTCCACCTCGTCGGCCGGCCGGCATTCACGGCGCTGGAGCTCGCTGAATTTCTGCTCCGCCTCCGTGATGGCCAGCCGCTCCTCCCGGCTTTTCTGTTGGACCATGACGCCTTCCCAGATGAAGCCAGGAGGCTGGAACAACAGGTTCGCGGATCCCTCCCGGCTCCACATGGCAGCGTGGAGCGGGGGGAGCTTCGCCAGATGACTCGGCGTGAACTCGTCTCGCATCAATCTAGCCATTACAGGGGCCCCATCGCTCTGATTGAGCGAGATCATCAGGCCGCTATTGATCTTCAGCGTTTCCACCAACTCTTTGTCAAGCCGGTGAATGTCTTGCGTACAAATTGCCACACCGAGGCCGAATTTCCGGTCCTCCCTCACGATGTCGGAGAACCGCGGGACGCTGAACAGTTGGGCCTCGTCGAACACCATCAGGTGTTCCCGGCCCAGCCCCCGGCGCCGCTGGATCTCGCGGTGATAGTGGTTGGTGAGCCAGCCAGCGGCCAGTTTGTAGGCCGGCCCCAGCGCTCCCTTGAAGTCCAGCAAAACCAGATGACCGTCATCGAAGATCTTTTGGGCATCAAAAACGTTGCCGTCTTGCATGAACATCCTTTGCATCGACTGATTGGCCAAAAACGGGTTCAACCTGGTGAGCAGCGCGTCCACGTTCTGCTCCTTTTCTGCGTCAATCACCTTGTCAATGAACCATTGCCGGACGACCTCGTTCCCGATCTTCGGGATCAGCCGGCGGAGAAGCTCGCTCGGCTGGCCTTTCTTTTTCTTGAAGAGTTTCGAAATCTCGGCAATGGTGTGGGGTTCATCGTCCCACAACAAGGCATGGATCGCATTTTCCAGCGCCACCCGAGACTTGGAGAGTTCCCCGGGATACGCCGCCAGGATGATCTCCGTCGTCTCCTCCACCAACTCATCGATACTGTTGGCCTCTTCCGGCTTGTGCAGCAGGTTCATCGGGACCGGAAATTCCGTCGGTCCGAACCGGAAGCACCGAACCCGCTCCCACGGGATTTTCCGCCCTTTCCGTTCCATTTCCAGAAGTCTGTTCAAGATCTTCCGGATCAGATCGGTATGCGGATCCGCCACCGTCATCCCTGGAGCCCGCGGATTCTGGATCCACTGTTCCAGGAATTCGTCGAGGATGGAGAGGATTGCCGCGCTCTTGCCGGAACCGGACGCTCCGCTGATCACCGGATGGAGCATCAGGGTTTCGGTGCTGACCCGGATCGGTCGGTCCTTCAGCTCCGGATGGTCCGCCACGCCGATCTTGTGACCGCGGATCAGCTCGCCCTGCTTCGGTTTTTTCTTGATCAGCGCCGTCTCAACGGATTCCATCACCGGGTGATCCGGTTCCGGCAGGCTCAGGAGATTCGCCAGTTCCCGGTCATTCCAAGTCATCATCCGCCACGGAAGCGGGTGGAGCAGTTTCCAGTTCCATGCGGCCCGCTCGCCAGCGAAGAAGAACCGATATTGTTTGAGTTTGATTTGGTTCAAGCCGTTCATGTGCTGGGCGATCCGGTGCGCCACCGGTGCGATCTGGTTCGCTTTCGCCCAGAGAAAAACGGCGACGTCGAAGGCCTGCCGGCCGTGGTAACGTTCAGTGATGCGCTTTATCTTGTCATTGTCTTCCTGGATGCGGTCTTTCCGCGATTTCAGACGGTACACAAGCCCCCGACCATCTTGTCGGAGTTCCTTTACTTCAGTGGGACTGAATCGGATTTCGAGGAGTGACTGGTGGGGCATCATTGTGAGGATGTCGCCGATTCCATTCGGTTCTACGTGGTTTTTCAATCCATAGCCTTTGTTCCGGATCGCCAGCGTCAGGTGGCCGGCAATCCCTTTAGTTTCATCCGCCCAAGGAATCCCCTGGAATTCCTCATCAATCTCGACCAAGCTTCCCGGGAATCCCAGTTTGAGCGTCTTCTTGACGGTCTGGGAAACGTCTTCCGGTACGATCAGGCGGAACTCAATCCGGCCCCGCTCGTCCTTCGTGATCAGCCAGCTCATCCAGATGCGGCCCTTTTGCAGTTCCCTGAACCAGTTCCGCCGCATGTGCCCCAGGCTCCCCGCCATCTCCTCGATTTTCTTCGGGTCGATCTCTCCCTTCTCGCCCGGGGCGATCCGGAGAGCGGAGAGTTTTTGCGGTCTGAGAAGTTTGTAGGCTTTCGCGCCGAGGTATGCGATAGCGGAACCAGTAGCAACACCGACCGCCGGGCCAGCCCATGTCTGCGCCATATCAATCGCAACCGTTCCGGCTTCTACCATTTCGCCTTTGAGGAAGGAAAACACATTGTAAATGCCCTTCGCCATTCCCCAGCCCAGCAAAATCAAGGGGGAATGGGCAATGATCTTGTTGAAATCTTCGTTCATGATGCGAATACCCCCTATGTCAAAGGGGAGCTGTTTGGCTCCCCTTCTCTTTCTCAGAAATCCGACTTCACATCTCCCCAGCCGAAACCGCTGTCGGGCATGGGAGAATTGATCTCCAAAATCTCATCAATCGTCGTGTTTTCGTTCACGTCATCCCATCCAAAGTCGAACACTTACGTCCCTCCAAGTTGTACAATGTGGTATGATGAAATCGGATCTTTGTTTTTGCGGCGTTCTTTCGGTCAGGAAAACCGGAAGACGCCTTTTTCTTTTTCGTGTTCTTTGTGTTTTTGTTTCCACTCGTCAATTTTCTGCGGGTTTCCGCTCTTGGCCGCCTTGGTCAACTCTTTCACAGCCCTCAGCGCATTCAGCATGTTTTTTCCTCCTTCAATCCTTGGTGATGATCTTGACGTCCAAGGTGTCAAGATCGAATTCAACCACTTCATCGTTGTTCCAGATCATGCTTTCACCTCCCACACAATTGAACTCTTCAATCACTTCCCAAACGTCATCAACGGTGTACGTTTCTTCCATCCAGATCCTCCTTCGGTTTAGGCGGTTTTGGCTTCAAAGGCGGTTCGATCAACGGCGGAAGTTCGGGTGGTTCAGGCATTTCCTGGCGCATCGCCACTCCCCTTTCGAAGTTTCTGAATTCATTATACCATCGATTAGTATCGATTGCAACTGATTAATATCGATTGAAATAAATTTTTCTGAATGGTATGATGAAGAAAAACTGGACGGAGAGAGCGAAATGGGCAAGAAATACAATGAACTAGTCAACAGAAAACCTATCGGAAACGCGATCCGCAAGGAATTGTGGTTCGCGATAGACCAACTACACAGGGAAACCAAGATTCCGAAGGCGACATTGTGGGACGAGGCAGCGGAGCTGCTTCTGAGGAAGTATGGGAAGGAGATTCCCGAAGAGACGGCCGGCCATGGCGGTGAAAGGCGTTGATCATTTACAAAGCAACCAACCTGAAAAGCGGCAAGGTTTACATCGGCGCTTCAAAATACCCCTTGGAAAAAAGGCAGAACGAACACAGGCTAAATATGCGGGACAAACAACAGCCTTTCTATGTGGCTTTGCGTGAGGATGGATGGGAGTCTTTTGCTTGGGAAGTGATTGATGAAGCGAGATCGTTGAAGGAGTTGGCCGAAAAGGAAAGACATTGGATTCAAGCATATAACTCCAATGATCCAGAACATGGATACAATGCATCTCCAGGCGGAGCCGTTTCAACCAATGAAATCATCAGAAAGAAGTTCTCGGTGCCTGTTCGGATGGATCTAAGGGACGCCTTAGATCAATTGTCTCGTGAAACAAGGATCAACAAGTCCGTATTGCTGGATGAGGCCATAGAGCTACTGCTGGAAAAGTATAAGTGGTATGATAAGCACGAAGGGAGTGGCGCCAGTGGCGGAGAAAGTCACGAGTGAAATGATCTATGAGCTATTGATTAACATGTCGGCACGCCTGGAGCGGATCGAGAAAAAAGTCAACTCAATCGAGGAACACGTCGCCAACATCGACGAACGGCTGACCCAGGTGGAGAAGGTCCGGAAGCTGTTCGATCCGGAAGTGCTGGAGAAGATCGGATAAAAAAAGAGGCCCGCGCAGGGCCTTTTTTGTTTGCTCATCCGTTTTTGATTTTCATTTCTTCCAATTCCTCTTTGATCTCATTCCGAAGATATCTCAGTGTCAAGAAAGCAGAATATCGCTCATCCGTCATAAAATTGGCTTTCCGGTCTTCGTCATAAAACTCCTCGGCGACGGCCAAACGAGCTTCCACAGACTTGAGAAGTTGCTCCAGCTCTTCCCTTTGAAACATCGCCCATCTCTCATCGACGACGTTGAGCAGTTTCTCCTCATGACTTTCCCCATGTTCAAGGGCTTCGAGTATCCTCTCCGCTCGATCCATCCAACTCATCAAACACTCCTCCTTTGATCAATTCATTCTCCAGCTCCACCTGAATTCCTTGGAGCTGATCCCGGACGATTCGAAACGCCTTGGAATCGGAGGAGCCGATGGCCTTATGGAACCGCTCATCCAGTTCCATCACCTGGCTCTCCAGTGTGAACAGCTTCTCCCGGATCCGCTCGTCCTTCGCCCGCTTCCACGCCTGATTCAAAGTCCCGAACGCTTGGGAGAGTGCACGCAATGCTTCCCTCTTGCTCATACATTGGCCTCCTGGATCGCATCGATCACCTTACGATGAACCAGCGTGACCGATCCGGCTGACTGGATGTATCCTTTCGCCTGGAATTTGTGGAACCCTCCGCGCTTAATCTTCGTCCAGAGGGTGTCTTTGCTCATCTCCAGTTGCTCCGCCACTTCCTTGACGGTGAGCCAGTCCCGCATCGGGTAGGCGCTGGTCGGGACGGCCCAAGCCGTCACCGACACCACTTCCGAGCTGGCCCGATCCACATCCACCACGGTGAGAACGCCGTACTCGTCGTCATCACGACCGCATTTGTGACATACACCAAGAACCGTTTCCTGTCCCACTTCCGGTTTCTCCTCGGACTGGAAGTGATCCACCTCGCCGTTGCAGATGCCGCACTGGATCAGGATGTCATATACTTTTTTCATGGTTATCGCTCCTCTTTTCGGCGGGCCGGGGTGAGGGATCCCCGGCCATTCGCATTATTTAAAGTCTGTCATCGTTTTTCCGCGACGCTTGAGCGACTCCTTGAGTCCGGTGTCATTAAAGACGCTCCCCTTTTTGCTCCCTTCAACCTCGAAAATCCGGGAACCATCGAAGGACTTCGCCAGCTTCACCGCCTTCCAAGCCCGGCGGAGGACGGGGATGAATTCCTCCGACACACCACCCTCCTTTGCAAGCCACTCAATGGCCCGGAGGTAGTTTCGACGGATGGCTTCGGTATTGCTTTTCTCTCCGGCATCTTGCCATTGCTTTTCTTCTTCCTGATCTTTCCGCCACTCCTGAATGGAGTAGAACAATGCCTCTGCCAATTCATCCTTGCGCAACCGCCACACCGCCGCCGGATGGATCCGGCTATGGCGGAGATACTTCAAGATAGGCTTGAAACGACGTTGGCGAAGTTCTTCGTAAGTCATTCCGGTCATTTCCTTGAAGCTCGGGATCATCACGGCTGTCCTCCTGAACATGATCGTGTTCGTTTCTATCTTCATTATATGAACATGATCGTGTTCAGTCAACACCTTTCCGAAGATTTTTTCAAAAAAATCGCCGAAAAATCCCCGGAGGGTACTACAGTGTTCGTGGAGATGAGCATAAAAAAACAGGCCCGCGCGGGGCCTTTTTTGTTTGTCCTGACTACTGTCACCAGATGAGCCCGGCCTAGCATTCAGGCGGTCTCTTTGTCAGGACTGAGGTCAACTAACCCTCATACCTTTCAATCAACCGGTCCAACAAAACCAAAGCATCTTCTTTCTCATCCTCTGCAATCAGACGGAAGATCTCTTTGAGATCCGCCCGTGTCTGCGCTCGTTCCTCTGCCTTGTTCAGTTTTTCCTCCAATTTGGCAACAGGTATATGGTAGTGCATGAAGGCATTTCGTGTACACTTGCGGATGGCGTGGGCCAGATCTCCGGTCTCCACCGCTCGGTGACAGCTCCCGCACAGTGTAATTAGATTCTCCATTGAATGGTCGCCACCATTTTTCCGTTTGATTCGATGGTGCACATGGAGATCGGTGTCTTTCTTGCAGATCCGGCAGGCGTAGCCGTCGCGCTTCTTGACCTGCTCCTTGATGCTTTCCGAGAACGACACGTTCCAGTAGTCAATTGCTGTGCCGTTCAAGTGGTTGCCAGTTTTCTTTAAATCCTTGATTAGCTTGGTAACAATTAGGCGAACTTCATCTTCAATGGATTCTCTAATTTGTTGTTCCATCCAAACCTTTGAAGGCGATTGCCCTTTCCGATAGGCTGCACTCGCGCGACTAGTGCATCGAGTTGAACAATACTTCCGTTGCTTTGACCGGACAAATGGGACTTCAAATTCTTTTTTACAGTATCTACAAACAAGCTTTGTAGGCTTGTTTCTGCATTCGTCCGAGCAGAATTTAGCGGTCGAAAAGTACGCTGTAAAGACTTGGTTGCAAACAACACACTTTTTTTCATAGACTGGCCTTTCAAAAGGCTTGGGGGTGTTTTTGCATTTTGAACAATACTTTGCTTGATCTGCTTGATACTTAAAAACAGTGTACTCCGTCTGGCATACAGTACAGACTTTGACAACTTGCGTCTTGAGGCATTCAGGGCAATGGCGGACATTAGCAGTCGGCGCTCGGAATTGCTTGTCGCAAGAAACACATGTAAGTAGGTATCGGTTCTTTCGGCATTCATCCGAACAACACTTAGCATGATTCACCTGGTGACGAGGGACCGAAAATTCTTTTTGGCAAACAACACAAATTTTTTTGACCAATGCCTTTCTGCACTCAGGGCAAGAACTAATGGATCTGGTTGGATACATGAAGTCTTTGCCGCATATAGAGCATTTGCATTTATAGTGGTATTTCTCCGCAACTTTTCTGCACGGTTCCGAACAATACTTTGCATTCGGATGGGTCGAATCAAAAGCGTTTAGACAGACCACACAAAGATGATGATATTTCGCCTTTGCCTGGGCGGTCATTTTTTGTTCACCTCTTAGGGGTCATGTATACGAAAATTCCACCCGTCAGAACGAATTCTAGCCGTCTCACAGCCGTCAGAAAGACCCTATCCAGTCTACCCTACGCACAATCGCAAGTTAAAGCATTAAAGACAGACGCAAACCCTTTGAAAATAGAGGGTTTTCCAATTTATTGCACCAACAATGACCGTTACATGTCCATTGTCTCAAGGAACCGTAACTTTTTTTGCATATCTGATGGGAGGATCACCGGAGCTGTTCCCGCTGCCGGCGCAGTTCGAAGCGTTCTTTCATCAGTTTCAGCTTGGCGCTGATCTCTTCCTGGTTCATGGGCGGTTCTTCCTCCATGGCTGCAGCTTCTTCGCGTTTGCTTTTTAAGTTGTCAGGGGTGCTTTTGACGGTTTCACGATTCGATCCGCGCGAGTTCCAGGAACGACGCGGTTTGGTTTGGCCGGCATCTTCGTGGAACTCCCACGGTGCCCCCTTTCTCTCTGCAGCCAGAGCGCTGGCCAGAACCTGGAACGCCCCGGATCTGATCGGGACGTGATTTCTGATGAGCGTGATCAGCTTCAGGACCCGCTCCACAGGAATTTCGAAATCCATGATTTCTTCCAGTTGGAACTCATCCAATTCCTCCTGGAAAGCCTTCCGGAATTTTTCGGTGATTCGGGCGTGATCGCCCGCGGCGTACCCACCAACGGACGAACCAACTGACTGACCGTCATAGGTCGTTGCGTCCGTACGTTGGGACGCTGCGTCCGTACCGAAATTACTGGGGTTTTCGCTTCCCCTCAGATTTTTCGGATAGGACGCTGCGTCCGTACCGGATTCAGCGAGGTTTCCGTCAAAGTCCATATTTTTCGGTTGGGACGCTGCGTCCGTACGTTGGGACGCTGCGTCACTTTCAAAAAATTTGGTGCTCTCTCGCACCTTGATGACTTCCAAACCTTCCACTTGGGAAGGGTGCATCAGTATGTATTCGTTGGATGTTTTCATATTCTCATCGGTTCTGCGGTTTATCTTCCGGATCAAACCCACTTCCACCAAATAGTTGATACAACGTTGAGCGTTTTTCTCTGATTGTTCGGTCAGCTTTGCAACGGTCTCAATGGCCGGGAATACCTCGCCGTAAATGTCCAGGTAACGGGCGAGGCAAATGTAAGTCAACTTTACTGCCGTCCCGGACAGTTTCGCCCATTTTTTCCTGCTGGGCTCCCAATATTTCCCCTCCAAACGGACGAACCAAATAATATCTGGCGTCCGGAATTCATCCGATTTCCAACCTTTGCGCATTTTCGCCATACAAAAAACCCTCCCATTTCGGCCTGTCGGGCCGCCTGGCAGGGTCGCTCTCGGATCCGCTCTCACCTGTATCCATTTTTTCTCGTCTTGACCTCAGGGGTCAGAACGGATACAATGGTGGTGACAATTTGAAACGAAATGCATTGATCGAGAGCGACCTGTGGCCCAACAGGTCGTTCGCTTTTTTCTGAAGCCATTCTACCACCAGCAGACAAACTTGGACAAGCGATTTGCAGAATTTTGGGAAAGGAGCCGAAACATGCAGATCACCGAGAAAGTGATCCGTGAGACCCCCAGTGGCCAGCGTGTGTTCTTCTGTGACCAGTGCTTCCGTGTCCGCTCGGAAAAGGAACTGGCGGTCGTCCTTGAATCGCACAAGGACGGGAGCCTGCACCCTGTTTGTCGGAGCTGTTACCGCTAATTACAGCCGCCCCACCCGATCCGGATGGGGCGGTTTTTCATGATGCTTCCTCTTTCAACATGGCGGCGTATTTTGCGCACATGGATTTCGAGAAGGTCGAGAACTTCTTTTGGATCTCTACGCGGCCAGGGAGTTTACCGTTTTCGGATTGGTATTTTTTCGCCCAGCGTTTGACTCGGGCGAACTCCCGATCTGTCGATTTCTTAGGCTTGGCAGTTTTCGCTTTGGCGGACGCTTTCGTGTCCGCCTTTTGGTCCTTCGCCGCGTCCACTTTTACGTCTGCTTGAGTGTCCGTCTGCGCGTATGTTTCCGTGTCCGCTTTTGCGCCCGGTTCCGTGTCCACTTTTACGCCCGCTGTCGCGTCCGCCTTCGTGTCCACTTTCGCGTCCTCATCTGCGCCCGTGATTGCGTCCGCATTTCCGCCTGCCTCCGTGTCCGGTCTTGCGTCCGCTTTTGCGCCCAGTTCCGTGTCCGCCTTTGCGTCCGATTCCACGCCCGCAAATGCGTCCGCTTCTGCGCCAGCTTTGGTGTCCGTCACGACCGTTTCCGCGTCCGGATTTGCGTCCGTTTTTGCGTCCGGAGCCGCGTCCACTGTCTCTTCTTTCTTTTCAAACTTCGATTTGATCCATTCCCAGAGCCGATTTGATTTCTTTTCTTCTTTCCGGAATTGGTAAGCAAGGACACGTTTCATCACCAGCAGAAGGATCGGCGTGCTGATTCCGATCGTTTTCCCGATCAAGTTGTTTGCCATGCCCATGTAGTTGGAGACAACGACAAACGCAAATCCCATCAAAAAACCGATCCAAGGAGCCTGGCCACTTTTTTCCCCACGGTAATGGTCCAGGTCGATCAAGATTGAACAGTAGATGAAAACCGTTTCCCACACGCCAACGAAAACGAGCGCTGCGGTGCCAGACATCCCGGCGAAAACGAGCATATTGTATGAGTGTCCAACCGAGACGTAGATGATCGCCGCCATCAGCAAAATATTGATGGCGATGAGAACCGCCCGGACAAGGAACCCCCATGTCCCTTTCGCCGTTGCCTTGATTCCCCGACCGATGGACCGGAACATGGGCCCGAAGTCGCCGAACCAATCGAAGAGCCAATAGAGACCGCGAACGACAAAATTGGGCTTCCTTGTATGCCCCCGACGCACCCAGCTGGGGATTTCCGATTGATCGATTGCGTTTGAGATGAGTTCTTTTCGGACAAATTTTTTCCGATTTCTCAAGCGCAAAACGTTGTGGTACAATTGAATCCGCTCCTTCTTGTTGGAGGTTTGCCCTGGGCGATGAGACGGATCGTCCGGGGCTTTAATTTTTGTCGGAGGAGCATCCCTCACTTGATGCCGTATTCCCTCCGCACCAAGTCCAGCGCCGCCTTGAACCCCTTCTTGAACGCTTCGATTTCTTCGGCGGTATGGCAAGCTATCCCACTTTGCAGTATGCTTTCTGCCGCATTTTCAAAGGTCTCCAGCGTTTTCGCCAAACTGGAGATGCGCACTATTTGCTGTGCCAATTTACCACCTCCTATATCAACTGATTCAAATTGTATCATGCAATTCAAATATAATCAATACTCGAAACATAACAAAAATGAGCCGACGGGTTCAACGCCCATCGGCTTTTCGTATGCTCTCGAAATCCGGAATACCCAGTTCATCCAGGTGCTTTTTCACGGCCTCGATCACGATTTCCCGCTCAAACAGATCCAAAACGGCAGCGGCCATCTTGAGCCGGCGGGCCAATGCGGACGGCATTTCGATGGTTTTCTTTTCGAGCCGCTCCCGAGCTGGTTTTCTGGGTTGCTGGTTTTCCGGGGATATGGTTTTCTGGGAAGCTGTATTTCCGGTTTCCTGTAGTTCCGGTTTTACAGATTCCTGTATTTCTGGTTTTTCGGTTTTGCGCTTATCCCGTTTTACAGTTTTCTGGGTTTCCGTATGTACAGAAACCTGTATTTCTGATTTTGCGTCTTCCTGTAGTTCAGGTTTTACGGTAATACTGGTTTCAGGTTTTACGGTTTTCTGGTTTTCCGTCAAACCGGATTCCTGTATTTCAGGTTTTCTGGCTTCCTGTTTTTGTGGTTTTCCGGTTTTCTTGGTGATGTCGCTGAGTAGATCATCGAACAGCTTCTTTTTGGACACGATCCATCAGCTCCTTCACCAGGGAGATGTAGGGGGCGAGAGTGATCCGGTCCTTGGCCGTTTCCTTCTTGAGCCCGATCAGAGAATACTCTTTAATCCGGGCGCGTCGCTTGATGACCGTGTCGAAGAGGAGATCGTTATAGTGGTTTTTGGCCTTTTGGTAAATGGCTTCATCAATCGCCGCGACGCTGTCCATCATGGAAGTGATCACGCCGAGGAATTTGAGGTTCGGATTGATGTTCTCCTGGATCAGCTCCACGGTTTCCTCGTATCGGAGGAGACCGTCGAAGCAGAACGGTTCCGGCTGGAACACGGCGATGGTGAAATCCGATGCGGCCAGACCGTTCAGCGTTTGGTCTCCGAGGTTCGGCGGGAGGTCGATGAAGATGAAGTCATACTCATCCTTCAGGAGACCGATGGTTTCCGCCAGAAGGCGGTAGGGATGGCCATCGTATTCGGTATAGAGGTACTTGCTCAGATACGCCAGATAGTCGTCGGCCGGGATCAGGTCGAAATTCTCCCGTACCCTATGGATGTAAGGGCGGGGATCTCTGGATTTCATCGCCTCAAAGATAGTCCGATCTTCAAAGTCGAAAAGACTTTGCCTGGTGACCATCTGCGTGAAATTTCCTTGTGGATCAAAATCGATGCCCAAAACCTTATGGCCGGCTTCGGACAGGATGTCAGCAAGGGTGGAGCAGGTCGTGGTCTTCCCCACGCCACCTTTCCCCATGCCGACAGAGATAATGTGACCCATATTTCCAGCCTCCTGTAAATGCAGATTGCTGTGAAACTGTATTGCTGTATTTACTACGATGACAAATAAAAAAAGCCCTGTGAACCCCCAAAAATGGGAGCTCACAGGGCTTGATGATTCCACGCTGGATTCAACAAAAAGAAAGGGCGACGGGCGCAGAGCATTGAGTAGAACGGACGTGTTTTCACCTCCGATTGTTGGATTTTGGGGTGCCCGCCGCCCTGGTGGCACTTAGTCACGGGGTTTGACGACAATTTCCTTGGCTCCGCCGGCAACGGCTTTCTGCACGGCTTCGCCGATCAGATTGGGGACAGCGCTGTCCAGCACCGCTTTGCCGTCCACCGTCACCCGGTACATCGGCTTAGGCGGGGCTGGCGGAGCTTCAGGGACGTATTTCACGCCGAAGTAGGCGCAAATCCCCTTGGCCGTGGCCACTGCGAACGCCTTCTGAACCTTCGGGTCCACCATCTGCGCCGCTTCCTCCAGACCCGGATCATCCATGAATCCGTACTCAATCAAAACCGCCGGCATCCGAGTTTCCCGGAGAACGTGGAAATT